>NZ_VSZO01000013.1 GCF_008312935.1 Roseiconus lacunae
TCAAGCAACCAAGGCAAGCCTCAGTCGCTCAACAGCGATCTCGCTTTTGCTGAACTCAACAGAAGTTTCACCACCAAATTGTCAATGATCGGTTGGAAAGCCGTTCGCGTTTGCGGCTGGCGTTTCCAAGGAGGCGGAAAGATAGGGGCAGGCTCGCTGTCTCGCAAGAGGCATCGATGAAATTTCTGAAAATAAGTTTCGAAGCTCCTCGAGGCGGGCCAAGAAACCGTCGCCTGGCAGACGCCCGAAACGCGGTTTTCCCGTGTTTCGCAGGGTTTGCCGCGTCAATCTGGGAAAGACGCACCAGCGTTTCCGATTCTATCACCAGCACGAATTTGCCACCGCTCCGCTAACCGATACCGAAAAAACAGGATCTCGCGATCCAACGAAACCCTTTTGCTTGGCAACCTTCCCGCAGGATTCCAAACGGATGTCGACCTCCAGTGACAACCCCGACGCGCAACTCGATGCGTTGATCTCGCGAATCCACTCGCTGACCGGAGCAGCAAAGAAAACCGCGAGTCTGACGACGCCGCGGCCGGCAACTCCGCAACAGCCAGGCCAACCGCAGCCAAATCAACCACAGCAGGGGCCTCCCGCGCTCCCGAATACCCGGCCGCAAAGCCAACCACCTCAGAACCAATCGCCACCAAGCCAACCGCCGGCGACTGCTTCACCGGCAGCAACTCCGCCGGTAGGCGCCCGGCCGCCGATGACGCCCACGCCGCAAGCAATGCCAGCGGCGCCGCCCAGTCGTCCTGTCGGCACGCCCGGAGTCCCTGGGGCACCTGCGATCGGGCAACCCAACGCTAACACGCCGACGCGACCCCGCCCGGCCAATGCTCCGGCCCCACCGGCGCAAGTTGCTAAACCCCAAGCTCCTCCCAAGCCAGTTCCCGTAGCACAGAGCCCTACACCGCAAGCCACGGCCAACCCCAAAGCCGTGCCAGCGGCGGACGCAGCAAAGGCGGACGAGTCCGAGGCACCGACCGGTGGACCAAAGCAAACCCTCGGCGCGGCGATCGAAATCCCCGCTGGACCGCTCGGGTTCAAGGGCTCCCGAGACGAACCTTGGCGCCCGGTCGAGCCCGAAACGCTCTACGGCGGTGGCATCAACGAATCGATCTTAGAAGCGATCGTTTATCGCTACTTGTTGACCGCCGGCGAAAGCGAAGGTCGTAAGATTGCCGATCAGGTGAAACTGCCGTTCCGTCTGGTCGAGCCGATTTTGACTCGCTTGAAGATGGAACAAAACATTGCTTATAAGAACGCGACGGCAACGAATGACTATGTCTATATCCTGACAGAAACCGGACGACAGATCGCAAGAAATCACAGTACTGATTGTACATATTTCGGCGCCTGCCCGGTGCAATTGTCTGATTACATCAAAAGCGTAAAGTACCAAACGATCGAAGGTCAGTATCCGAAAAAAGCCGACTTGGTAAGGGCGTTTAGCGACTTGCTGATCAATCCCAAAATGCTCAATCGGCTCGGACCTGCGATCGCCAGCGGACGTGGGATGTTTCTCTTCGGGTTTCCCGGAAACGGCAAAACTTCAATCGCCGAACGGGTTACCGGCGCGTTCGGAAAGTACATCTGGATCCCACGTAGCGTTGACGTCGATGGCGATATCATGCGGGTATTCGACCCGATGAACCACGAGATCGCGATGCCGGAAGAGTCGAGTGGGTTGCTTGATATCGGCGGTTTTGACAAACGCTGGGTCCGGATCAAACGGCCCACGATCGTCGCCGGCGGTGAATTGACGATGGAGATGCTGGAGGTCCTGCACAACCCCGAAAGCAAGATCAGTGAATCACCGCTGCAGATGAAAAGCAATTGCGGCACGCTGGTTATCGATGACTTCGGGCGTCAGAAAATGCGTGTCGACGAGTTGCTGAACCGTTGGATCGTTCCGTTGGAAAAACGTTATGATTATTTGAACATGGCCAGTGGTAAGAAAATCCAAGTGCCTTTTGATCAGTTGGTGATCTTTAGCACCAACCTGGAACCAAAGGACTTGGTCGACGACGCATTCTTGCGTCGGATTCCTTATAAGATCGAAGTCGAAAATCCTCCCGAACAAGACTTTCGAAAGCTATGCGAGATCATGTGTCGGGTGACGAAAGTTCCGTACAATGCGGATGCGATCGACTACTTGGTCGAGGCCCATTACAAGCCGACCAATCGCCCGTTTCGAAACTGCCAACCGCGTGACTTGTTGCTGCAAGTCCGTAACTACTGCTTGTACAACGATCTGGAAATCGAACTGAAGAACGAATACCTCGACTTCGCCTGCGAAAATTACTTCTCGGTCATGTAGGCCGATCTTATGCTTGGAAGTGCCCGGCGCAATCGTGTCCGGTGCGTTATTGTGGCAAGCCCGTTACCATGCCGCTTCTGGTTTGATTTCGGAGACCTTCGGCCCGCGAGATGACTTCTTCATCCGGGGGCTGAACCCTCGGCCTGAGTGTCACATCGATGATGCGTTCATCGCGAAGTTCACCCGGCCACAACGTTTCGGTGATAAAGTCAATGCCGGGCCACTGATACCACGGTGGATTAAAGCGTCGACGAATTGTCTCTGTTTCGTAACCGTCCGCTTCGATCCGGAATTCGCGTGTGGCGTAATACGTAAACGGGGTCGCCGCCGGCGACGATCCGATGACTTGGTTGTCGACCGAGACCATCGCTCCGGGCGGGTTGGTCCGCACCGTCATGCGGCGGCGAACGCAGCCGGTGCAAAGCAACGTTCCGGTGCAAACCAGGAGCACCGTGAAACCGCAATGGACGTGAAACTTGGCTCGCAAAACGCTGACCTTCATGGGAGGCGTTGGATCTTGAGAAAATCTGACAACATTTTCCGTCCTACCAACTCCGGCCAGATTGATGCCAGGGCAATTGACCCGCCAGGGGCGTTCAGTTTCGCCGCCCCTCAATGGAATCGACGCAGAGCCCCGCGTGCGCGCGTCCGGGCAACACGATTGCAACCACGATCTCTGAGATTTTTGCCTCGTCCGCGGCTTGAGACGCCGGCAACGCAAACGAAGCGGCGGTTTCCGACCACTGCCGATCTTCCAGCGACAATGGTTTTCGAAGTAGTTCTGACGAACCCTGACGCACCACCAGTTCGAAAGGTTGAGCCCCAAGATCGTTTTCAGGACCTGCCAGTTTCGCGCGAAGATGCACGGTGTAACGGTAGCCTCGGCACACGGGAAGTCGCTGGGACAGTTCCCATGGCAGACTTCGATCGCGTTTCAGTGAACGTTCAGACGCCGGTTGCAAACACAGGTATCGTGTCGCCCCGTCAGGACCTTCGCCGTGATGATGCGACATTCGCGGTCGAGCGCTCGAGTTGTTTGCGGTATCGTTCGCGGCTGTCGAATCGCGGGCCGGTGTCAGATCCCAATAGCGGCCGATGGGCAATTCAAATTTGTTGTCAAGGATCGGAAGCAATGCTGGCGGGCCTGATTCGGCGGCTCGAATAATTTCGTTGACCGACGCGTTCGGCAATTCGGCGACTTGGTCCGCGATTTCTTTTAGCGAGCGTATTTTACCGAGTAGTTCCTGCTTACGGCTTTTGTCATCGGTCGCACGAATTTGCTTGAGCCAGACGGTTGCTTGTTGTCGGGCGATATCGGCAAACATCGAGACGTCGCAAGCGGGGTCGAGTCGTCGGGCCTGGGCGATCGCCCGGACCGCTTCGTCAAAGTCTCCGGCGCGAACGGCTTGCTTCGCCACCCCAAACCAAGCGGTCGATCGATGGCGTGTGGAAACGGCAAGTTTGGCGGCTGATCGATAAAGCTGCTCGATCTCGGCGTTTGACTCGGCGGACTGTTCTTCGAGGACGCGAGCTAAACCGAGGATCGCGACGATGCGGGTTTCGTCTTGATCGAGGACACTGCGGAAATGCCGCTCGGCGTTGTCGTATCGATTGGAATGGTAGTCGCACCAACCAAGAATCTGGTGCGCACGTGTTTGAAGTGGATCTAACTCCATTGCTTTCGACGCCCAAGACCGTGCCGAAGGGCGTTGTTCGCGGGAGAATTCCAGCGAAGCGAGTAGCGCCGCTACTTCGGCGATTTGTCGGTCGTCGAGTCCGACTTGTTGAGCTGACTCAAAACGCTCGGTGGCGTATTCAATGGCCCGTTTTCGGCCGCGTAGATCTTTCAGTTTCAGGATCGCACCGTCGAGGTTCTCGGCGACATCGAATCCTAAATCAATCGCTTGGGACAGCGAATCGATTGCGAGGCGATGTTGTCCGACAAACGCGGCCGTCGCACCCAGGTGCCAGTACGCCCAGTCCTGTTCGGGGGAAAGACGGACGGCGCTGCTGGCGTCACCGAGACTCTGTTTGAGTAACTCGTCGATGCGTTGCTGCTTACCGGGCCAGTCGGTGGCTTCCTGTTTCATTTGTAGGGCTTGTTCGAGCCCAACGGTGGATCGGTCGGCATGGGCAAATGCGGTCGAAGGGCGAATTGCGATGCAGCGCCCGTATTGCGTCTTTGCTAAATCAAAATAGCGAATCGCTTCGTCAACGTTTTGGGCACGTTGGGCTGCTTGGGCTTTTAAGAAGTAAGCCTGCCCCGCCGTCATGCAAATCCAATAATCGTCGGGGGCTCGATCGAGTGAGCGACGTAGTGTTTCCAAAGCGACTTCGACCGCATACTGTTCTTCGCTCAGGTTTTCGTCGCGTGGCACGAACGTCACACCAAAATCTTTGAACCACGTTTTGTACGCAGGGTCGACGCTGGCGATCAAACTGGCGATCGAAAGCTCCAAGCCGTCGGCCGGGTTGCTAGGCGGATTTAGCGTTGCCGGTTCGACTCGTGAACCACGATGCAAACGGTAGTCGGCGATGCTTCCGAGCCAGATGGCTGATTGGCTGGGGCGAAACGTACGGATTCGGCGGGTTAATTCAGCGGTCGCTTTGGCTTCCGCCGTGCCGATTTCGGATGTAAGAAAGCTACGCAGCAAACGAAACATGCTGGGGGTCCGTCCGCCTTTTTCGCCTCCCATGACAATGACCATCCGCTTGAGATAGATCGAATTGAGTGCCGTTAGAACTCGGTAGACCTTCCAACGCACGGCGTCCGCTTGGGTGGGCGAAAGGTCTTCGACCGGCAGGTGGCTCCACCAATCGGAGGATTCAAAGACGTTAAGCTTGCCGAGTGACGATTGCAGAAGGATGGCCGCTTCGGTGTCTCGGGCAAGGTAATCCAAGTCCTCGCCTTGCCGGACCAGCGAAACGAATTCGCCGAGCCGCCGCAGTCGTTCGCGCTTCTGTGTCCAAACACGTCGGCGCCGATCAAACTCTTTGAATTCCCCCATCCGGTCGACGGCCAGGCTGGCCAGTGCCGCCGCATCGGCATAACGATTGTCACGGATCGCCGCTTCGGCCCGTTCCATCGCGGCGTCCACCATCGCCTCCGCTTCGTTTCGCCGCATCAACGCTTGCTGCCTGATCTCACTGGCGGCGATTGCTTGACGTCGTTCCGATTCTAGTTTGCGGCGGGCCATTTCATCGCGAATCGCGACCCCGGCGATCGCTCCGATCAGCAGCAGAATCGCGGTCACCGAAATCGCGGCGGCTCGGGCGGGATTCCTTCTTGCCAGGCGAAAGAGTCGTTCGGTCGGCGGCGAGCGGTAGACACTGACAGGTTGATCGCCAAGGTAATGTTCTAGGTCGACGGCCATTTCGCCGGCGGACGCATACCGCAAGTCTGGATCACGGCGCATCGCCTTCATCGCGATCGCCGAAAGAGCGCGCGGGATCGGAGGATAAATCGCGTGCGGGACGTCGATTCGACCGGCAATGATTTTGCGAAACGTCGACTCAAGGTCCGCTTCGCCTTCGTGGGGGGCACGGCCGGTGAGGATGAAGTACAGCGTCGCACCAAGGCAATAAATGTCGGCCGACTTACCGACTTGATCGATTTCGCCACGAGCCTGTTCGGGACTCATGAACCGTGGCGTTCCCAGCGTCATCCCGTGTTGGGTTTGTTCGACCGATGACCCCGGCGTCTTCTCTTGGGGGGCACCCTGTCGTTCTTCGGGCGGCGGGGCGGGCCACTCTGCCGCGTCTGGCTGACTCTCTGGTTCGCCAGCATCCACGGTGCGTTTGGCGAGCCCCCAGTCGACAACCAGGGTTTGCCCATACGCGCCCAACATGATGTTCGATGGTTTGAGATCACGATGGATGACATTCCGGCTGTGTGCGTAGTCGACTGTCAAGCAAACGTCGCGGAATCGATTCAGCAAGTCGCGAATCGCGTCTTGTTGATACCATCGCAACTTCCAGCGTTCGGAAACATTGGGAAGGTGATCCGGTGGTTCTAAATGCTGAAGGACAACCTCTTGCAGTGTTTCCCCCTGGATCAACTGCATCGCATAAAACGGCCGCCCATCGGGATGGTTGCCCAGCGAATAAATGGGGACGATGCCAGGGTGTTCCAAGTAACCGGTCAGTTCGGCTTCGCGACGGAAACGCGCGGCGGCATCATCGTTATCTGCCCATTCCGGGCGAATCTGTTTCAGTGCGACCGTGCGAGCTAACTGGTTGTCCCAAGCGATGTAGACCTCGCCCAAGCCGCCGACGGCGTGGCGACTGCGAATTTCAAATCGCTTGTCGGGATCAAGCGGTACCGACTCCGAAGAATCTGGACCGGTCGCAATCGCACCGCCGAACAGACCTGAACCCAAGAATTGATGGTCGTCACAGTGCTGCAGCGCTTCGAGTAACGAGTTGACCTTTTTGTATTTTTCAGGATCGTTCGCGCAGGCCTCGCGTACGAACGCGTCTCTTTCTGAAGCGTCGTCAATTTCAAGGGCGGCGGTAGCGATGTCATCCACGTCCATGTGGCCATCATACCGCGTCCCGAGGTGAACGTTGCACGGTGGGGCAATGTTTGATCGCTGTCGTTCCGCGACCTTGTAAACTCTGAATCGAGACAAGCCACAAGTGATCTGTCCGGAGGCGGGAGGCAGGATCGTTTGTTGCGGCGGAAACCGTGGCTAACGCCAGTCGGCTAACCCTCGTTTCAGACGTTGTTCAAGTTCTGAAAGACTTGCCGATTGGTCTGCATCTGACGCTGTGCCGCGTCGGCGACCAGCGTTTGGCATTCGTTGATCTGGTTGATGATGTCGGTGACATTATGAATCATCTTGACCGCCGAGTCGGTGTCACGATTGATCTGATCGACCTGCTGAAGCACCGCTTCGGTCGCATCGTTGGTTTCCTTGGCGAGGTTTTTTACCTCGCCGGCAACTACGGCAAACCCTTTGCCAGACTCCCCGGCTCGGGCTGCTTCGATCGTGGCATTGAGAGCGAGCAAGTTTGTTTGTTCGGCGACCGCCGCGATTGCCTTGACCACGTCACCGATTTGGTCGCTACTGGCATTCAATCGCTGGATCGATTCATGAGCCTGCACGGTCGCATGCACTGCTTCGCGAGAAACCTCTAACGCGCGGTCGGTGTTCGTGGAAATGTGTTGAATGCTTTCCTCGAATTGATGAACGGCATCGGCCACATGTTTGGCACTATTTTTTGCGGTCGACGTCTCGCTGGCTGCGGCGCTCCGTTTGGTCATCGCTTCGGCTTCTTCGGTCACACTACGGCTGTAGTTATACGCGGTGAATCCGACGATGGCGGTGGTGACGGCACAGGCGATTCCAGCCTGTAATCGCAGTGTCGCGGCAACCTCGGCGGCAACACTTTGTCCGATCCCCCAGTAAAAGACACCGAACTGAGCGCACAAAATGACGACCACTGTTACGCAAAAAGAAATCGTCTTTGAATTCATCCAACCACGGCCCTATTGAAATGGTCCAGCCGGCATCACTTAGGTGACGCTCCCATTGCTTCGGCAGACTGGGTCCAAGACTACGAGTGAATACGCAGAGCCAGAGACCCCACAATGACGACGCGTGATCTCTGAACGAAAAACAGTAAGACGTGGTTATGGTGTCGAAAGTTGATTTCCGATCGGCGGCGGAAATCACCCATTAATTGAGGGGGCTGCCTCGTCCCGCTGGGGCAGATTCGTCATAGAAGGCCGCCGCTTCGGCGAAGTTCTGCCTATAACGTTGACGCAGTTAACGGTGCGACGTCAACGGAACCTTGATTGAGGGGCAGCCGCCGGGGGTTTTGCCAACATTCGAAGTGGGAATTAGCCGAGTGTCATTCGCGATGGTTGCCGTGCAATAACCGGGCGAACGCACAGCGGCTGATATTTCAAACTCAAACGTCTGGTCTAGCCGAACATTAATTACGGCGACGTGAGGAGTAGCTTCTTCGGCTGCGGTGTGCGGCGCGGCGTGCTTGTTCGGTCATTGCCCCGGCCGCTTCCGCCATCGCGCCAACCAACAAGCTGGTGACCGGATTTCCGCCGACTTGTTGAGCCGCGGAAGGACCCCATCGCTGCGCACGTCGCAGGTCTTGCCAGAGATCGTCAATGTCATCGGCTTCGTTGACTCGGTCGATCCGGTCTCCGACATTAAAAGAATCGAGGAACTGTGACCGGGCGGCATCGAATTTTGCGGCGCGAAATTTTTGCATCATTCGGCCCAGGGCATCGAGACCACGCTGCAGATCACGGACTGTTTTCCGCGAACGACGCTGCTCTTCGTCGAGGCGTTCAAGGCTGGCGTCGATCCCTTGAATCCGGGCAACGATTTGGTCATCGGTGACTTCAACCGTTGACTTCGCTTTGGAATCCAAGTCCGTCGTCTTGATCGCGGCCAGTCTTCGTCGGAAGACTTCGATCGCTTCGCGGTAGAATTCACCTTGCGGATTTTCCAGGTCGTCGAGTTGGTCTTCCAGCGATTCGGATCGTTCGCGAGTCTTCTCCAAGCTCTTCAGCAGCGTTTCGCGTTCGGCCGTCAATGAGTGGACGGTTTCGATCGTTTTGGGCAAGCCGCTTTTTTTGACGACATGGTCATGCCGTTGTTCAATTTCTTCCATCACCGTTTGCAGTGCCGCGCGGTCATTGGCGATGATCGAACGCATTTGGTCGGGGGTTTGGGTCAGAAAGTCATAGCTTTTCTTGGCTTTGGAAAAATCAATGTACTTGGCCAACCAACGATCCATCCGCCGCGTAAAACCTCGGCTGCCGTATCGGTCGGTTCCATAGTTCTGCTCGATGAGGTAGCTAAACAGAGTGCTTTTCTTGAACCCTGGAAGTTTACGAGCGGCGTCCTGTTCGATTTCGTTGAGGTTTGCCTCGGCACGCTCGAGTGCCGTTTCGGCCGCCGCGGCACGCTGGGATAATTCGACAAAGGTCTCGTCTTCGGCCAGTTGCCGCTGGATGTCGGTGGCCAGGGCGTCACGTTTTTCAGTGGCCGTGTCCAGATCCGCGTTGAGCTGTATCAAGCGATCTTCTTCGATCGATCGGCGATCATTGACCGCTTGAGATTCGAGCCGACAGCGGCGCCGCTTGTCCTGCATCCGCATCAGCACGCTATTAAGACTGCTGCGGACCTCCGGCCACGTCGCCTCGATCGAGGTCGCCGATAACTCAGGCAGATAGTGACGCGCCAGGTCCAGCAAGGCTTCACTGCGGTCGTCTTTTAGCTCCCCATGGTTGTCATCAGATTCGACCGATTGTTGCCGCGTCGATTCCAAACGGTTTTGCAGACGCTTGAATCCGTCGATCAAGCTGCGGTGCATCTCAGGACCAGAGATTGGCATCGTATTGAATCTCCGGCAGGGGTTAAACAAACAGGTAAATCAATCCGGCGGCCGACGCGACGCCGGCAAGCGACCAGATCAAACGTTTTCGCCACACCCAGCAATGGGCCAGGAAAGACTTGAGCCCTGGTTCCGGATCGTGGTAGGTGTGTTGCGTCTGAAGATACTGATCGATGGCCGCTTCGATCTCCTCCTCGGTGACGTGGTCGCCGGAAAGCCGCGCCGTGCGCATCAGTTTTTCTCGCAGTGCGATCCGCATTTCGTCGCGACGAAACATGACTTCGGCTTGTTCGCGTTGGTCACGCATTTCGCGGGCAACATCCAGTACCCGCAGCGTTTCTGCGATCGAAAGCTGGTGCTCCGGAGGGGCTGCGGCTGATTGTGTCGCTTGTGCTTGGCTCATCTAATCCACTCGATGCTGAATTCGTCCGTACTATTTTGGCCTCGGCAACCCTTCGCTGCCAAGCCGATGGGGGTGAAGAATTCATGACACCATGCTGGAACGATTGCATCGTGGCATGTAAAGCGCTAACTTACTAGGGTTCCCGATCACGCGATTCGGGGCGCGCGTCAATCGGCATGCGATGTCAGTACTGGTGATGTATTGCGGTGGTGCTCTCGCATTCACCGCGGTTTTGAAATGCCGCAAGATCAAACGCACGCCGTCCCGGTGAAAAACGAACCCTTCACTCCCTGTTGTTTCCTTTCGAAACCTCGTTGAAAGTATTATGTCTAAACAAGCGACCGCATCGGCATCCCAACAGCAGCCCGCCCCACAGCAAAGCGGTGGCAAGATGCGGGAGTACCTGGACAACGCGATTGGCGTGTTGCGTGAGTTCGGAATCAACAGCAAAAACTCCGCACCCCAAGAATTGATCACGCTGCTCGATAGTGTGAAACATCTCGACGAAGCGAAAGTCTTAGCGATCGCCGACGTGATCCAGCACATGGGTGCGTTCAACGCCTTGGTGCGTGAGAACGTCGAAAGTATCGAAGTCGGTAACCGTTACTTGCAAATCACCCAAGAGTTCGACTCGATCCGTGAAGACAGTAAACGTCTGATTGCACAATTGGACGACGGGAAAATTAGCGGAACTGAAAAGCTATCTAATTGGTGGATGAAAATTCGCCGTGGAACCCCTAACGATCGCTTTGAAAAGATTGTCGAAACCTACGCCGAGGTGGCCAACGACACAAAAAAGGCTCTCAAGAGCGAAGATCTGATCATGGATGCCTACATCGATTTTCGGTTTGCGCTCAAAGAAGCGGAGGTATTGGCTCGTGAGCTGTTCGATGATCACCTTCCTGTTTTGGAAGCCGCGAAGCAGCAACTCGGCGACGCCCAAGACGCGCTCGATCAATACACCGGCACCGACGAAGCCGGCAAAAGCCAGCTGGAACTCGCCCGTGACGAAGCGCGTCAGAAATACGAAGAAGAAGACGAGACTTATCAGCTTCTCAAAGACATCGCCGAAAACCTACAGATCGGTTACGACGTCGGCGAAACCTTGGTCACTAAACTGAAGCAAACGCACGATGTTAAAGAGCGTGTCTATCGTCGCGCGGTGACGTTCTTCACGACGAACGAACATGTCTTCACGATTTTGGGGACCGTCTACCAAAGTCAGCACGGGTTGCACGAGGTCACGCAAGCGACCGAGGCGATGAAAGAGGGCGTTAATAAAGGCTTGGAAGACATCGCGACGTTGGGAAGGGAACTCGAACGAGCGGCGCTGAAGGCGGGGTACGGCAGTACCATCGATCCCGAATCTGTTCAGAAACTGGTCGATGCGATCAGTGATTTCCAGGTCGAGTCGCTGGAAATGATCGCCGAGCTTCGCAAGGAGAGTGAACAGAGCACAAAGGCGATTCGCAAAAGTGTCGAAGAGGGAAAGAAAAAGTATCAAGAAACACTTGCCAAGCACGCTCGAAATTCAAGTCTTTCCTAATGCCTAGGTTTTACGATGCTCGAACCACTTAACTTGGCCCCGCTGACGGATGCCCAGACTCGTTTTCGCCGGGACTTCAATGATTTTGCCCGTGCGTGGCAAGAAACCAAAGAGGTTTGGAAAGACGATCGGGCGCGTCAGTTCGAGCAAGAACAACTCGGCTCGCTGGGCCCCAGCTTGAGCCGTTTCGCCTCCGGTCTGGCGGAATTCACCGAAACGTTGCGTCAGGCACAGGCCGCAATTGCGGACACCGACGCGGGGTCTCGCGAGGTATACTGAATGTAGCGACAACGGTCTGGAGAGGCCGTAAAAATGTGGACGCACACGCAGCGTCGGACGCCCGGACGCGGAGGCCGTCGGGTACCTTTTCACGTCGCGCTTCTCCTCGTCTTCCGGTGATTGCTCATGAAAGATTCGTCCGTGTCGCCCACGGGGTTGCTTTCTCCGACCCGCCAACGCGTCTTGCTCGACGCGCTGATCGCTCGCTTTCAAACTTGCCAAGGCGAACGCCAATCGTTGGTCCGCCAGCATGCCGCCCAACGTGATCAAGAAGAGCAACAGTTGGTCGCCGAACGCAATACGGTGATGGCTGAATGTCGGCGACAACGCTATGCCACACTTTCACAGTGGGATGCCGCCGAGGAAAAAGTCTTTGCCGCCTACGAGAGTGAAACGTTGCGGCTGCGTAATGAAGTCCATCGCCTTGCCTCGCTGTACCGTCGAAAACGCTCCGAAGGTATCGAGGCGATCGAACACAAGGTCGAATCCCGCCGCGCCGCCGTTCAACACCAGTACGATTCCCACAAGCACGAACCGGGGGAACAGAGCAAACGCGAGTTTGAAAAGATCAAGCAAGCGCTCGTCCCGATCGGCAAGGATATGGAGTGGACTTGCGAACTGACCGTCCGGCGACTTGATGGATTGCCCAACGTCTCGCCCGCCCAATCGCCCGAAGAGGTCGTTCCGTTCGAACGTCCCGAAACCATTCGCCAAACCATTGATTCGATCGGTCAGTTGACACGCCGAAGTAACGAATTGGTGCAAGAATTGCAAACCGGGGCATCGGTTCGGTTTGTCGATTCGTTTTACTTGCCCGCCGGGGTTGCCGCGGCGGTGGTGATCTGGATCGTCGCGGTGTTGTTGATGCAACCGGAAGCGTTTTGGACGTTCATGCTCTCGGGCGTCGCGGTCGCAGGTGTGATCGGTATCAGTTTGTTCGCAGCGCTTTTGCTGCCTCTGCGACGAAAGACACGGCGGATGTATCCGTTGATCTATCGGACCGCGCAGGCCGCAGAAGAGGTCGCCGAATTGGGAAGGCAAATCTCTACCGATCAAGCGAAGCAATCGAGTGAAGAATTGATCACTCGCCGCAATCAGCACTTCGAGCAAGCCGAGCACTGGCGCGACGAGCAGCTTGAACAGCTTGAACAGAATTTAAGTTCCGAAGAGCGATCCGCCCGTCAGGCATTGAACGACCAATTGGATCAATTGGCCAACGATTTCGAAAGTGGCTACGGTTCGCTTCATTCCGAGATGCATCAAAAGGCGGACGTCGTCGCCGCCGAAATCACCGCTCATTTAGCGCAGACGGATGCGAAGCTTCACAAAAAACGTGAGCACAACGCGAAGAAGCGACACACCGAATTGCAACATGTGACCGATCGCTTGCGAGCGGGCGTGCGTGGGGGGCTGGATCGAATTGCGATGCTGAACAAGTTCAGTAAACAACGTTTCCCGGAATGGGCAACCGTCGCCGGGGCGATTCATACGTCGGAGCCTAATTTAGATTTTGTTCCCGTCGGTGAACTCGCCATCGGTGATCTGTTGTACCGAACGATCGCGGCAGAAAGCCAAGCGATCGATGCAGATCTCGATCCCGTCGGGGCGATGTTTCATCCTGACGATATCCCCGACGCAATGACGATCGGGATGCATCGACGTCTCCATAGTGGATTGCTGGTCCGCGCGGCATCCGGGCACATGAATCAAGCGATCGAGCTGGTTCAGTCGGTCTTGTGGCGAATGTTGACCGGAACGGCCGGCGGGCGAACTCGGATGACATTGATCGACCCGATCGGTCGAGGTCAGAGTTTCACCTCGTTCATGTCACTCGCCGATTTTGACCCGGCGATCGTCGGGCATCGCGTTTGGACGACCGAAAACCAGATCGAAGCTCGCCTGGGGGAAGTCGCCCAGCACGCCGAAGATGTGTTGCAGTCGAGTCTACGTGATCGGTTCGAACGGATAGAGGACTACAACGTGTTGGCCGGTTCGATGGCAGAGCCATATCATGCCGTCGCCGCCGTCGGGTTCCCGGAAGGATTGACTCGTGGCGCTTACAAACACGTCAAGGCCTTAATCGAGAGCGGTTTGCGTTGTGGCGTGTTTGTTCTGATGGCTTGTGATGAATCGATGCCATGGCCGAGTGACTTGCCACAACCCAAAGACGCTCGCCTGCTGGAACTGCATCTCGATGCCGAAGGCGTTTGGAGTTTGCAACGAGATGGATTGCAGTCGCTTCCTTTCCGTCCGATGGCCAACGTACCGGTCGATGATCGGCCCGCCATTGTTGAGTCGATCGGCAAAGCCGCAAACTTGGCTGCGAAGGTCGAAGTCCCGTTGGGAAGCTTGCTCCCCACCGAGGGTGGTGACGACCGGTCCGATCACGGATTGGAAATTACAATCGGAAGCCAAGGAGGACATCGGACACTGGCATTGGATCTGGGCGAAGGAGTGAAGCAACACGTTTTGATCGCCGGTAAGACGGGGTCAGGGAAGAGTACGCTGCTTCATGCGTTGATCACCAGCGGCGCCTATCACTATCGGCCCGATCAATTGCAGTTCTACTTGTTGGACTTCAAAAAAGGCGTGGAATTCAAAGCGTACGCTGATAGCGAGATGCCCCATGCACGTGTAATCGGGATCGAAAGTGAACGTGAATTTGGTCGCAGCGTGCTGCAGCGACTCGATGCCGAGCTTCAGCAACGCGGCGAACTGTTCCGAGCCCACTCGACACAAGAACTCTCTGAGTTTCGTCGCGTCAGCGGGCAAGCGATGCCACGAATCATGTTGGTCGTCGACGAATTTCAAGAGCTTTTCGTGCGTGACGACAAGGTCGCCGCCGAATGTTCGATGTTACTCGATCGTTTGGTGCGGCAAGGGCGATCGTTTGGCATACACATCGTCTTAAGTAGCCAGTCGCTTGCCGGCGCCTATTCGTTGCCTCGTGCGACGCTGGGGCAAATGGCAGTGCGGATTGCGATGCAGTGCAGTGAATCCGATGCCGCACTGATCCTTTCGGACGACAACACCGCCGCTCGTTTGATTTCCCGACCCGGTGAAGCGATCTACAACGACGCCGGCGGCTTGATCGAAGGCAATCAACCCTTCCAAGTTGCTTGGCTAGCGTCGGACGAGCATCAGTCGTTGCTGAGGACCATCGCAGATCGTGATGCGATGTTCGCCGAAGAGTTACCTCCGCCGGTCATCTTCGAGGGCAATCGTCCTAGCCGTTGGACGCCCGCACTCGCTGGCGCCGCGATCGACAATGATGTTGATCGTCGCGAGGAATTGCAGAGCCTGCTCGGTGAAGCCGTTGAAATTGGAGCGCCCGTGTCGCTGCGACTGAACCGGAACGCGGGGCGAAATGTATTGGTCATCCCGCCGATGGATGCCCGTGCAGGCTTGCTCAGTTCGATCGTATCCGGATTTACAAAGTCGGATCCGCGATTGGAAGTCGTTTACTTCAACGGGAATCGACCGAATGAATCCCAGCCGATGTCGGATTGGTTCGCAGCTGCTGGAATCTCTACCAAAGAAGTCAAACCGCGCGATGCGACTGAGGAGATGAATCGGTTGGTCGAACTGATCAAGGAACGCGGGGATGAAGCCGTGGATGTTCCACCGATATTGGTGGTGATCGATCCACTGGATCGGTTTCGAGATTTTCGGCACGATGATGCGTTTAACTTTTCCCTCGATGCCGCAACCGGGCCCATGTCGGGTGGCCAAGCATTTCGTGAAATGTTGAAAGACGGACCACCGGCGCACGTCTATGCGATTTTGGTTTGTGGGAGCACCGAAATCGTGACACGCTGGTTGCCGCGTCAATCACAGCATGATGTCGAATTACGTGTGTTGGGGCGGTTGAATGCCGCCGATTCGTCCTTGTTGATCGATTCGCCGATCGCCAGTGAACTGTCAAATGCGACGATGCTGCTGTACGATGAACCGGCCGGTAAGCTGAGTAAGTTTAGGCAGCTTGACCTCCCCGATGCGAACGACGTTCAACAGTGGATCAGTAAGTGATGACGACGATCTTCAAGAAAATCATTGACAAAGAAATCCCCGCCGAAATCGTTTACGAAGACGACCAGTGCTTAGCGTTCAAAGACATTCACCCGAAGGCACCGGTTCACTTGTTGGTGATCCCTAAAAAAGAAATCGTCTCACTCGCGCATCTTTCTGAAGGCGACGGGCCACTGGTGGGGCATTGCCTCGTTGCACTCAGCAGGATTGCCGCCGAGCAAGGGTTGGCCGACGGCTACAAGGTCGCCGTCAATTGCGGCGAAGCGGGCGGGCAAGAAGTGCCGCACCTGCATTTCCATTTGCTAGGGACACCGGCAACGAAGTAATTGAGGTTCGCGTCAACGACTCAGCCGGGAAACCGATCCAAGGCGGGAGCGATCACTCCCGCCCGATGATTGTCCTGCGGTTACAGTTTGCTCGGGTCAACGACAACGTGTTTGACTTTCTGTCGCTTCCAGGTGTAGACGGCGTGCACCATGCCATCGTCGGATTGGATGATCGCGGGGTAGCTGAATTCCGCTTTCGCTTCTTTTTCAAGTGTCGCGACCTGTTTCCAAGATCGACCATCGTCTGAAATCGCCAGATTCAGCAATCCACGTCGCCCCCATCCGGTATCACCACTGTCGAGGTGATTGTAGATCAGCAGGTGTCGTCCGTCTTGCAGCGTGACGACATCGATTCCCGAATTCGGGTTTGGCAATTCAGTTGCCTCTAGCGGTGACCAAGTTTCGCCTTCGTCAGTCGATTCGGTACTCGCAATCACACCTTCTTTGGTTCTGCAAAGTGCGACCCACGCACCGTCGTCGCGACGCATCAGGGTCGGTTGGATCGCGTTGAATCGACTCGCATCATTGATCGGTCCGATCCGCTTCCAGTTTCCGGCGGGCACTCCGTTTTGAAGCGAGACTTTTTCGAAGTGAACACGCCAGCCTTCCGTTTCGGTCGATGATCCGCAAAGCAAGGTGCCGTCGTCAAGCAAGACTGGTTTACATCGGACGGGTCCATCGATGCCTTCGGGTAAGCGCCGTCGCTCGCGGAACGTTCGGCCTCGGTCATAGCTGACCATCATTTCGCCCCACCATGAGCGTGGATCCGGACCGACCTTGAAGAACAGTAGTAACGGACCGTCACCCGGCGTCTGGTAAAGAACGGGGTTCCAGCATGGGTATCGCAAGCCCTCGTGCTGGACTCCGGATGCGACCATTGACGGACGCGACCAACGGCCGCCGTCGTGATAGCTGGTATAGATACAGACATCCTTGTTCTTTTCGCGTGTCCCGGCGAACCAAGCTGCGACCAGCCCACGACTGGTCATGCAAACCGTCGAGGCATGGCATTGCGGCGTCGGTGGTTTGTCAAAGACAAACTCTTCGGTCACCACGGCAGCATCCGTTTCGGTCGTTTCGATGAACGAAGCGTTCATCTCTGCATTGCTGAACGTTTTACAATCATCGTGCTTGGCAAAGTACAGGCGACCGTTTTCGGCACCAACCAACAAATCGGGCTTGCCATCGTTATCGAAGTCGCATGCCGCCGGGCTGCTGGTATGACCGGCGACATTGCGATTGGCTAGGTTTCCGATCAATTTCAGCAAGACCTTACCGTCTTTCTGGGCACAGTTGCGATACAGTTTGGCATTTTCCGAGTTGATCAGCACATCCAAATGCCCGTCGCGATCCCAATCGACGACGTCCAACTTGACTCGTCCCGACCGACCGGCCGATTGTGTATTTAGTTGCAATGGTTTGCCATTCGCATCGACAAAGATCCGCTCGGCCGCACCGACGTTCCCGGTCGCTTTATCACCACGCCGCAGGGTCAAGTAACCTTGTTGATCAAGCAACACTAGGTCGAGAGCTTTGTCGCCGTCGAAATCGACCGACACGGGTGTGGTACGCCACTGGGTCAGTGCCGCAGGGGATTTCGTTTGCCACCAGTACCAAGCTGGTGGTGCTTCACTGGGGCCGGCCTCAAACGCGGCTTCGCGATAACCATCGCCATCGTTGATCAATACACCCAGTTTGGACAGGATCGAGTTGTAGATGATGTCACCGTCGCCATCGCCGTCCCAGTCGGCAACCGACAAAGTCGTGTAGCCCCACTTGGCTTCGCACGGTCCCTGGATCGACCCATTCGGCCCTGCCAAAACACGAAACGGTTTCAGCGAACCATCGGCTTGCTTGGTTTGCACCAACTCGGGGGCAGACCAAATCGGTTGTCCGTCGTCGGTTTGACCCTGATTAGTGAAGATCGCAATATTACCGGCGGTGTTTCCACAAACGATGTCTTGGTCGCCATCGTTGTCGATGTCATAGGCATAAGGTGTCGCGAGCGCGCCGAACTTTAGCGAGTCGGCTTCTTGTTGGAAGTAGGCCGGTGGGGCGAACACCGGGATTCGACCGTCCAATTTTCCGGTGTTTTCGATCAACGCCACTCGGCCGTCTTCATCACCGACGATCAAATCAAGGTCGCCGTCTTTGTCCCAGTCGAATGCGGTCGGCGTGATCATCTGAAGGTGCATCAACAGAGGCTCGCCGTGGCTGTCGTTCAATCGAACACCGGCTGCATAGTTGGGGGCCGTTCGCGAGCCGATGTTTTCGAAGTACGTGAATCCGTCGAGAAACTCTCCGCACAGCAAGTCTAAGTCGCCGTCGCCGTCAAAGTCGGCAAAATTCGGCGACGGCCATCCGAAGACGTCGATGTCCCCACCGGCAGCCTGCAAACGAACCGGGCGATCGGAATACTTCGCTTCGCCGTCGTCGCCTTGGTTTTCAATGACATAGACATAGCCATGCAACGGGCCGTTCTTCCAACGCCCCATCGAATCGTACGCATGGTCCCACGCCAAATCAGTCCAGTCGCCGACCCCGACAACCACGTCCTGGTCACCGTCGCCGTCGAAATCCACGTAGCGCCACATATTCGCCCGGACGCCATTTTCATGAATGTTTGCTTTGGGATAGATCTTCGTTGATTTTGCGAAGTCGAATTTGCCAGTCTTCGAATCACGCGGAACTTCGTTGCCGGGGCGAAGGATCCGCGGTTGCTGATCGACATAGCTGACTTGCATACTATGAACCGCTTTGCCGAGGCGAACGCCGGGGCGAAACACCGGCATCTTTTCACTCGAATCACCGCTGGTGTTTTCAAAGAAATACACCCCATTGGATGGCTTGTCCGGACAAGCGACCAATAAATCATGATCGCCGTCCCCGTCGTAGTCCATTGGCATGGGCCAAGCCCAAAGCCCGACACCAAGATCAACAACAAGGTCCGGATTGTTGTGTTTCAGTAATCGCAGGTTGTAGTCAGATTCGTCCGCTTGGCTGCCGCTGATCGGCAGCGCGACGGCAACGAATGACCAAAGGATTCGTTTGAACATACTTGAAAGGCCTGAGGTGGGAGGGCGAGGAAGGTAGAAAGGGTTTCGAATGAACGCCGAGATCACGCTATTGGGGTGCGGTCACGTTCGGGCGGCGAGGCATTCTGGCGTCCAGTCGTCGCAAGTGGTTGACCAGCGCCGTTCGCAAACGCTCGGTTTGTTCGGGAGAACGCTTCGACAAGTCGACTTGTTCACCGGGATCGTCGACCAAGTCGTAAAGCTCGACTCGGTCGTCTTCGGCGAACCAAAGTAGCTTGTGGTCACCGCGACGTAGTGCCGACTGAGGTTTCGTTTGGCTGACTGCCAAGTCATCGATCCCGATCTCTGGAAGAGCTTTCGCGTAGCCACGCTCGGGATGGTAGTAAGGGAAGTGCCAGACGAGGTCCTGGGGGGCGATTGTTTGATCATTCAGTAATAACGGAGCAATCGACCGACCATCGACGTTTAGGTCGCCGACTTGTCCACCGGCGAGTTCGACAAAGGTCGGAAGCAAGTCATAGCCGATCACCGGCGTTGCCGATTGAGTCCCTGGTCGGATGTGACCGGGGTAACGTGCCAACATTGGAACCCGTATCCCCCCTTCGTAAAGATTCCATTTCGAACCTCGAAGCGGACTGTTCGAAGTGTATTCGGGATGACCGCCGTTATCGGACATGAAGAAGACCAGAGTGTCGTCTGCTTGTCCGCTGGCATCGAGGGCGGTCAAGATTTGACCGACATGATGATCCAATGTTTGCAAGAACGCCGCGTACCGTACGCGTTCGTTTCGGCGGCCGATCTCTTGAGGGACGCTCTCGTCGTATTGCTTGACCAGCCATTGGCAGGGCGTCTTGACTGGGGTGTGCACGTAAAACGAGGAAGCCAGTGCGAAGAATGGCTGCCGTTTTGGTTCACGGAGGTAATCGCACACCAACTGAACCATCGCATCATCGGCGTAGGTGCCCGGATCATCGATCGGTTTCGGTTGAGATTTACCCCAGGCATAGGGGTGGGCACCAAAATTCTCGATCGCTACCTCGAAACCCTGAGATTTCGGACCATGTGTCGGACTCCAACCTAAGTAGCGTTTGTAGTGTTGGTTGAGGTGCCACTTTCCAAAGAATGCCGTTTGGTAGCCCTCCGCCACCATTGCTTCGGCGACGGTTCGTTCCTCGGTCGGAAGGTTCAACGTGAACGGAGGTGTTTGAAGCAGGAATTGTTCATTGACCGGTTGGCCGCCGGCTTCGGGTTTGGTCACGAATTCGAACCCCAAACGCGCGGTCGTCTTTCCCGTCATCAAACTTGCCCGCGATGCACTGCAAATCGGAGCCGAGGCATACCCGTGCGTCAGTCGCAGCCCGTCGGCCGCAAGGCGATCGATGTGCGGTGTTTGATGCCAAGGGTGCCCATAGCATCCCAGGTCCGACCAAGCGAGGTCATCGACCAGGATGAGTAAGATGTTGGGGCGTTCGGCGGCGGAGGCGATCGAAGGCGAAGCCACTGATGCCAAGATTACGGCAAGCCAGAGGCAACCGTAAGCAATCTTGTTGGTGCACGATCGCGAACGACGAGCGATACAATGGTCCGGTAAGCGGGGGCGTTCAGTTCGGTTCATCAGCGACCTCCGGTGGGACATGGCCTTGGAAATAATGGATCAAACGACCGAGCAGCAGGATGAACAGGGCTCCGAAGACGATGATCAGGTAGGGATGGAATGGGCTCGCAATCGCAGACAAAGCATCAGGCCATAATTCGGTGATCGAAAATGTCATCCAGGCAATCATGCTCATCCCGCACGCGAGAATGCCGATCGCTTGCAGCCCGGTTACCCGCCGGGACGTGATCCCTAACAGGAACAACCCGATGATTCCTGCGCCTAAGACACCCGATAGCGTCCACCAGATATCGAGAATGCTGTTCGTCAGACGCACCAATACAAGTGCCATCGCGGTCCCGAGGACTCCCCAGATCAACGTTGCCCTGCGAAGGACACCCAGTCGTGCTCCGTCCGACGCGTTGGGGTTTTTCATCCGAACGTAAAAATCGCTCATCACCAACGTCGCCGAAGAATTCAGTCCCGTCGAAACGGTACTCATCGCCGCCGCGAACACGGCGGCGATCAGTAGACCACGGATGCCGATCGGAAGATGAGCGGCGATAAAGTGTGGAAACACGCGATCGCCCAAATCCGTGTCTTGGAGTCCATCGGCGATCGATTGACGCCGCCTTTCATAATCGTCTGATTCGGGGCTGATACCGGCTTGCATCAATTTCTGTTCGACCACGATCTGTCGGACTTCGTCGAGTTCTGCCGGTTGGCTTTGGTAGAACCCATACAACGCGGTGCCGATAAACAAGAACAACGCACTCACCGGGACGTACAGCAACGCGCCCAGCCAAATGCTCTTTGCGGCTTCGCGATCGCTACTCGACGCGACATAACGCTGGACGTAACTTTGGTCGATGCCGAAGTTCTTTAGGTTTTCGAACAGCCCGTACGCCAACACGATCCAGAGTGTCTTTTCGCCGACCGCGGTAAGTGAAAGACTGCCGAACGAAAACTTGTCTTCCGACGAAGCGATCTCGATCACTTGGCTCGGTCCTTCGGGCATTCCGGTTAAAATCAAGATCACCGCAAGTACGGCTCCGGCAAGCAATACAAACGCTTGAATCGCATCCGCCCAGATTACCGCCGTGATGCCGCCGACGAACGAGTAGGCGGTCACGATGATCCCGGTGACTAGGATCAGCAGTCGGATGTCCCAGCCGAAGAGCACCGCCATCGGTAACGCCATTAGGTACATTACCACGCCAATCCGAGCGATCTGGAAAAGTAGGTAAAACGCGCTCGCAAATAGGCGTGCCCAAAGGCCAAACCGATGTTCAAGCAGCGAGTACGCGCTCACTTCACCAGACGCACGATACATCGGCAAAAAGTAATGCACCGCGATCCATGCCGCCGGCGGTAAGGCCAACGAAAACGCAAACGCATTCCAATTGCCGATGAATGAGTTGCCCGGCAAGGCAAGGTAGCTGATGCTACTCAGATAGGTCGCAAAGATCGACATACCACAAAGCCAACCCGGGAGCGATCGACCGCCCGCGGTGAAGTCGTCCGAAGATGTTTGCCGTCGCCAGAAGTAAACGCCGATTCCTAGAATCCCAGCGAAGTAAAGCGTTAGGACGGTCCAGTCGACGGCACCAAAAAAACTCTCGCTGGCGGTTTCCTGCGCTAGCATCCGCCAATCAAGCGGCAAACTCATTGTGCCGACTCCGGCAACGCTACGTCTGTGAACGGACCACGAAGTTCGTTAAGTGTTGCTCGCAGAGACGGTAGGAACGACGTGTACGTTTTGTCCGCGGCAACATTTTTTGTCTCGGCGGGATCGGATTGGTGGTCGTAGAGTTCGACGCCGACCAGTCGGTTGTCTTTTGGGTCGCGCCATTCGGTATAACGGAAACGTGTGGTCCTGACACTATGTCCCATCGCTTCCATGTCGTTGTAATACGCCGGCCGCGGGTGCTGGGTGAGGGCCGCGTCTTTTACCGAGACCACTTGTCCTTCCATCAGCGGTCGCAAACTAACGCCTTCGGGACCGTCAATCGTCGGGACCTGACAGAGGTCCACAATCGTTGGGTAAAGATCCAGTAATTCGACCAACGCTTCGCTTGACGCCGTCGCTGGTTTTTTGGGTGGGGCGATGATCATCGGAACCCGCGCGTCAAGTTCGAAGTTGGACGTTTTGCACCACAGCGTGTGATCACCAAGCTGAAACCCATGGTCGGACCAGAACACCACCAGTGTGTCGTCGGTCAGCCCTAGTCGATCAAGCTCGTTGAGTAACCGCCCGACTTGGGCATCCATGTAAGTGATCGCAGCCAGATAACCGTGACGCAGTTCTTGCGCGTCCGCATCGGAAAGCGGGGCGGGTTTTTTTCCCCAGAGTTCCTGACTGTTGTGCCATGCGATTCGCGGTGTATCGGTTGGCCAATGGTCACATTCCGGTGCAAGCATCGCCTCTCGATCGTACATGTCCCAGTATTTCTTGGGTGCGTTGAAGGGCAGGTGTGGCTTCCAGAACCCGACGGCTAAAAAGAAAGGCTGATCACTTTCGGCTCGCTCTCGCAGTGCCGTGAGCGATAGATCAGTAATGCGACCGTCAAAATACGCGTTGTCAGGCACGTCACGGCATTCACATCGAATGGCCGACGCGAAGTTTCGAGGGAGTTCGCCTTCGACTTGGGGGGTATCTCGGCGATGCGAATCATAGTGCATGACCGCGGGCACACTCCAAGATCTTGGATCGCCTTTTTCAGAGGTTCGCCAATTGTGATAGATCTTACCGATGTTCTGCGTGAAATAACCTTGGTTTTTAAAATGCTCCGGAAGAGTCACCACGTCTGGCATGCCGTCACGAAAGTGTTTCGTCAGGTTGTATAGTCGCAACGTGTCCGGTCGTCGGCCGGTCATCAAGCTACTACGTGAAGGATTGCACAACGCTTGAGCACAGTACGCGCGGTCAAAACGGGTTCCGCGGGCGGCGAGCTTGTCCAGGTGAGGCGTGATTGCGAGTGGATGGCCGTAGCACCCGAGGTCGCATCGTAAGTCATCGGCGGCGATGAAGAGAACATTCGTGCGGTCGGCCGCCTCGCCGACCATCACACCGATCAATACCAATGCTAGTGTGAAGCTATGTCTGATGGTTCGTACGCTCATCCGCAGTTTGCCTCCTGGGTTGAGAGACCGAGTTGATGGAGGATCTCCGCGACGCGAGCACGTTCGGGATCTAGGAATCGATTAAACGGATCGGCGGGAAGGTCTTCGCAGATGCCAATCAATGACAACGCCGACTTGGTCGCCTTGATATGGCGCGAAGCGTACTTGCCGATGTCGTAGATGCGTTGAAATTCGTTGACCTTCTCGAAGCAGCGTTTGGCCGTTTCTTCGTCACCGCATTTGATCGCGTTGAACCAACCGACGAACGCTTCAGGCATCACGTTGGCACCCCCGTTGACTCCGCCATCGCCGCCCAGTTCGATCGCCTCACGAAGTAGGATTTCTGGGCCGATCAACACCGACCAGTCAGGGCGAATCGATTTCAGCTTGCAGACGTCGCCAAAATAATCGAGATCGCCGCTGCTATCTTTGACGCCGATGATCGATTGAATTTCGGAAAGCCGTTGAAGCGTCTCAATTTCAAACCAAACCTTGGTTAGTCCCGGCATGTTGTAAAGCATCAACGGTAGCGGGATCAGCGGAGCAATATTCTGAACGTACCGCGTTAGTTCTGTCTGACCGGCCGGGAAGTAGTAAGGCGTCGTCAGCACCGCCGCATCTGCCCCGGCATCGGCGGCGTACTCTGCCAACGCAACCGTCTCGACGAACGCGGTGTCGGTCACCCCGACCATCACCGGGACTCGGCGGTCCACGATGCGAACAGTTTCTGAGATCATCTCCCGACGAAGACGATAGCTCAGACTCGGAGCTTCACCGGTCGTGCCCAAAATGAACACGCCGGCGACACCGCCTTCGATCACGTGATTGAGCAACCGCTCGAGTCCGGACTTGTCGAGCACATCACGCTGAGAAAGTGGCGTGACCATCGGAGGGACAATTCCCGATAACGCGCCGACGGACTGAAGATCAATGGTGTTCAAGAGATTTCCCAACGTTCGGTTTGCTGTGTTTGAATGGCTTGAAGAGTGACTTCAAGTCCGGCTCGGATGTGTGTTCGCATCGCGTTCGTCGCCGCCGCGCCATCGCCGGCGGCGATCGCATCAAAGATGGCTTGGTGATCATCGCAGGTGGACTTCATGATGTTGTCGTCGTAGCCATGGCGCGGGGTCGCAAAGACCCGAGTCAACGCGTTCGAGTTTTCGCTCATTCGCACCATCATTTGGTTGCCGCCGCTATTGATGACCAACATATGAAACGCCAAGTCGGCTTTCTCAAACTCCTGGGCTTCATCCGCTTTTGCGATCGCAGATTTGCGGCGATGTACCTTAGCGGTAATATCCTGCATGCGTTTGAGGGTTCGATGAATCGCCTGCTGCTGCGTTTCAGAGGCGCGCTCGGCAGCCTTGCCCGCCGCGTAGGTCTCGATGGCCTCGCGAACTTCGTACAATTCGACGAGTTCGTCGGCACCGATCGAACGCACGACGGCACCGAGCTGGGGGACCAGTTTGACAAAGCCCTCGTTGGCCAGCAGACCGATCGCTTCGCGAACCGGAGTTGCACTGATGCCCAATTCTCGGCCGATCGGACCGTAGCGAATCCGACTGCCGGGGGCAAAATCGCCGGCGATCAAACGACTGCGAAGATGTTGGTAGGCGAGTTGCGCGTTGGTCGTGTTCATGGCCGGTTCAACAGAGAGATACAGAGGTCTATAGACTTTAGGCGAAGCTTCCCTGACATGCAAGCATCGGCGCGAAACTCCGAGGTGCGTGTTGTCAGTGATCCGCCACAATCGTTTGTAATTCGGCACTGTCGCAAGATTCTCCGAATCGTAGACGTTCCGGTTACTTCAGCTTGCCGCCATCATGCGCTCGCCGCGAATTCGGATCCACTTCAGCGTCAGGTGATCTTTTCCCCTTTGATCGATCGACGGGGCTAGACGGATTCTCCTCGCACGTTGTCTTGCCGGAATCCACGCGGCACCTCACCGACGTTGTTTACCCTTCTCGCTTGGGCTAAGCAGGTAAACACGAGTCTTTGGGTTTAACCATCTGGATAACACCCTCACGCTTGCGGGAGGGTCGGACGAGCAAACGGCCGGGGAGGGTGCCCTCTCCGGGCCTGAAGGCCCGACTCTCCCAGTGGG